>NZ_JBFAWA010000006.1:432604-457452 GCF_040680035.1 Nonomuraea sp. NPDC052116
GAAGTCGGACTCGGACGGCAAGACGGGCGCTGACGGGAAGTCGGACTCGGACGGCAAGACGGGCGCTGACGGGAAGTCGGACTCGGACGGCAAGACCGGTGCTGACGGGAAGTCGGACTCCGACGGGAAGACGGGCGCTGACGGCAAGTCGGACTCCGATGCCGATGGGAAGACATGCGACGGTGCCAAGGACACTGGGACCGGCCAGGACACTGGGACCGGCCAGGACACTGGGACCGGCCAGGACACTGGGACCGGCCAGGACACCGGAGGCGACGGTAAGACCGGCGATCAGCCCGTCGACCAGCCCAAGGACGACGATGTGGGCAGCAGGCGCGACCGCGGCGCCGAGGCGGATGGCGGCGCGGTCAACACTCCGGCCAAGGACCAGCAGGACCCGACCAAGCCGCACATCGTGGAAGTGGACGGCGTAAAGGTCCTGCAGATCCCCATCGACCCGCCCACGGCCGAGCAGTTGGAAGACCTCCTCGAGAACGCCGACAAGGTGCAACCGGCGGAAATGCCGAAGGTTTCCGCCGACAGCACCACCGCCGCGAACGTCAACGCCTGGGCGAACGACGGCAGCGACGTGGTCTCCGCCGACACCAATCCGCCCAGCCTGGACGCGCTGAAGACGGTGGTGGGACACCACCGGGAAATCCCGCCACTGGACATGCCGGGATTAGCGGACACCTCCGGCTACGACACCACCCCCACGGACGGCACCACCCCCACGGACGGCACTGCTCCCACCACAGGTGCGAACGACGCCTGCACCTCTGGCGGCACGGACACCACACCCGGCGGTACGGATGCCAGGCATGGCGGCACGGATACGACGCCTGGAGGCACGGACAACAGGCACGGCGGTTCGCACACCACGCCTGGAGGCACGGACACCACGCCGGGCGCCAAGGACACGACCCCGGGTGCCAAGGACACGACGCCGGATCAGCCCTCAGGCGGTGACGCCGGTCAACGGACGGGTGGTGACCAGCCGACGGGTGACCGAGGGACCGGCGACCGAGGCCGAGGAACGGGCGACCAGGGAACCTACGGTCAGGGTGGGGCGGGCGACCAGGGAGGGCTGGGGAGAGGCGATAGCCCGGCGAACGGTGATCAGGGGACGCGGGGCCAAGGGGCGCCCGTTGCGATCCCGCCGACCAATCCCTCGGTCCAGGTGCAGATCGCATACGGGACGGAAGGTGCTTCCCCTGCCGCATCGGACGTCAGCGGCTGGGCGAATGACGGCAGCGACGTCGTCTCCGTGAACGCCTCCCCACCCAGCTTGGAAGCACTGCGGACGGTCATGGATCACCACCGCGAGATCCAGCCCCTCGACATGCCCTCCGTAGAGGTTCCGCCCGGCGAGTACGGCAAGGGCGAGTGGACGCCCAGGGACATCCGGCCCGACGGCCCGCCCGGCGACATCGACCCCGGTACGCCGGAAAGGAGCGCGTAATGTACGTCGACCCGCCGGCGCCCAGGCCCAGGGAGCGCGACGAGACCCCGCCCGCCTCCCCCTCAGGGGCCCTGGACAGCCCTCAGAGGGCCTGGGAGTTCAACCCCGACTACCAGCGCCTCGTCCTGGCCTGGAACACCGTCCTGCCCCAGCTGGAGACGCTCAGAACGGCGCTGGACAAGGCGTACGGCCTGGCCAAGAGCCCTCAGACGTGGGACGCGCCGGTGGGCGAGCGGTATGTCCAGGACATCCGCGAATGGCGAACCCGGCTGGCCGTCTACCGCCACTCCGTGCTGACCGCCATCAGCGACGAGGCGGCGGACACGCCCAGGTGGATCCCCACGACGGCCAACGCGCCGCATGCGTTTCAGTAGCCCGCCGCCTTCGCCTGAGGTCCTCTCGAGGAAGGTGTTGGGAGGGCCCGGGAGGTGCCCGGGAGATCCCTCGAGGGGAAGTGGCCCGCCGTGCCCTTTGGGGGGAAACGACTCAGAGTGCTGTTTGAGGGGCAGGGGAGATGGCCGCTTATGGCGCAGTGGCGCGAACCCGCTTGAGGGGCAGCCGGGAAAAGTGTGGCTTGAGGGGAATGACGGAGGTCGTTTCAGAGGAGGGCGCGGGCTGAGGAAGAAGCTTGGGGAGCAGGCTGAGGGAACGGGCTGAGGGAGCGGCTGCGGGGTGGCTCGGTGGGTTGCCGGTGGGGAGTGGGGCGAGGGCGCGTCTGGGAGAAACGGACATTAGGTCGTACAGTGGGGAAATGGGTGGGGAACCCTATTACGGTCCCGACTTCGGGTTGCTGCAGAGGCAGGACCCGGAGCTCGCACAGGTGCTGCTCGACGAGCTGGAGCGAGTGCGCGGCGGGATCCAGCTGATCGCGAGTGAGAACTTCACCTCGCCCGCCGTCCTCGCCGCCCTCGGTTCCACCCTCACCAACAAGTACGCCGAGGGCTACCCCGGACGGCGCTACTACGGCGGCTGCGAGGTGGTGGACCGGGCCGAACGGCTGGCGATCGAGCGGGCGCGCGAGCTGTTCGGGGCGGAGCACGCCAACGTGCAGCCCCACTCCGGCGCCTCCGCGAACCTGGCCGCCTACGCCGCGCTGCTGCAACCCGGCGACACCATGCTGGCCATGGCGCTCTCGCACGGCGGCCATCTCACCCATGGCTCCAAGGTGAATTTCTCGGGAAGATGGTTCGACGTCGTGTCGTACGGCGTGCGGCGTGACACCGAACTCATCGACTACGACGAGGTCCGGGATCTGGCCCTGCGGCATCAGCCGAAGCTCATCGTGTGCGGCGCCACGGCGTACCCCAGGCTGATCGATTTCTCGGTCTTCCGCGGCATCGCGGACGAGGTGGGCGCGTGGCTGATGGCCGACGTGGCGCACCCGATCGGGTTGATGGCCGGCGGCGCGATCCCGTCGGCGGTGCCGTACGCGGACGTCGTGACGTTCACCACGCACAAGGCGCTGCGCGGGCCGCGCGGCGGGGCCATCCTGTGCACGGAGGAGCTGGCCGGGAAGATCGACCGGGCGGTGTTCCCGTTCATCCAGGGCGGGCCGTTGATGCACGTGGTGGCGGCCAAGGCGGTGGCGTTCGCGGAGGCGATGCGCCCGGAGTTCGCCGATTACACCAGGCAGGTGGTCGCGAACGCGCGGGCGCTGACGGAGGCGCTGGCCGGGCAGGGGATGCGGCCCGTGTCCGGCGGTACGGACACTCATCTGGCGCTGATCGACCTGCGGGATCTCAACGTGTCGGGCGCCGAGGCCGAGCGCAGGTGCGCGGCGGCCGGCATCACGCTCAACCGGAACGTGATCCCGTACGATCCCGAACCCCCGTCGATCACGTCGGGGATCCGCGTCGGCACGCCGTGTGTGACCACCCAGGGCATGGGGCCCCAGGAATTGAAGGAGGTCGGGACGTTGGTGACCCGGGCGGTGCGACATCCGGCCGACGCTGGGGAGGTTCGGGAGAGAGTTTCGGCGCTTCTGGCCATCCATCAGCCATATCTCAGCGAATATTAAGCTGGTCTGTGTCGTTTTCCGGTCCCAGTGGGCCGGAGGATCCGGGAAACTAGGTCCGTGCGCGAATACCTGTTCATGGCGCTCATCGCCGCGGCGGTGACCTATCTGCTGGTCCCGTTGGTGCGCCGCTTCGCCATCCGCATCGGGGCCATGCCGGAGATTCGCGATCGCGACGTGCACACCACGCCGACGCCCAGGCTGGGCGGCCTGGCCATGTACGGCGGCCTGGTCGTGGGGCTGCTACTGGCCGGTCAGCTGACCCATTCGGGCGAGGCCCTGGCCGGTACGGGCGCCAATCCGGTGCCCGCGCTGATCATCGCGGGCGGGCTCATCACGTTCACCGGCTTCCTCGACGACTGGTGGGGCATGGACGCCTTCATCAAGCTCGCCGGCCAGATCGCCGCGGCCGGGGTGCTGGTCTTCTTCGACATGCGGCTGACCTCGATCCCGCTGCCGGAGAGCTGGGGCGGCTCGACCAGCCTCGACTACACGCTCAGCACGATCATCACCATCCTGGTCGTGGTCGTGACGATCAACGCGGTCAACTTCGTGGACGGGCTCGACGGGCTGGCCGCCGGGATCGTGTGCATCGCGGGCATGGCCACCTGGGCCTACTCGATCATCATCAGCCAGGACATCACCGGCAGCAACATCACCGCGACGGCCGCCATCGCCGCCGTCCTCATCGGCACCTGCCTGGGCTTCCTGCCGCACAACTTCCACCCCGCGAAGATCTTCATGGGCGACACGGGGGCCATGCTGATCGGGCTCGTGCTCGCATCCTCCATCGTCACGGTGACGCCGGTGGACACGTCGGCCATCGTGGAGATGAACAAGTTCCCCGTGCTGCTCCCGCTGCTCGTCCCCGTGCTGGTGCTGGTGCTGCCGCTCATCGACCTGATCACCGCCGTCGTGCGGCGCACCTCGCAGGGCCTGTCGCCGTTCGCGCCCGACCGCGGTCACCTGCACCACCGGCTGATGGACATCGGCCACTCGCACCGGCGTTCGGTGCTCATCATGTACGCCTGGACGCTCCTGTTCTCGTTCATCATCGTGGGCATGTCCATGGTCGGCGTGCCCGTCCTGCTCTTCCCCGCGGTCATCGTGCTCGCCCTGGCCGTCCTGGTGCTGATGGCCCTGCCGCGCTGGCGGGGCAGGGGCGGGGCGCACGCGGCGACACGCGACGACAACCCCGACGACGACGGGCCTCCCACGGGGCCGATGCCGCCGATCCTGCCCGAGGACCCCCAGGTCAGGAGACAGGCGCCGCCTTCGGACGGCGCTCGCGCGAGCGCCGAGGGCAAACCGGTCATTCCTGCCTTTCCGAGCCGTTCTTGATCGCGAACTAGAAACGGCAGGTAAAAGCGGTCTTCCGTGAGCTTGTGATATCTTTCACGAGCAGGGACTCCAGACCCACCGGTTCTGGAGGTAGCAAACGCTCGCTTGATAACTTGTTGATGGAGCACCGATGCAGGCCAACGACGTGCGCGTACTCAAGAGCGCCGCGATTCCGACCTTCGCGGTTGGGGTGGTCGCCGTGGCCGTGTCGCTCCTGACGATTGGCGGCAAGGGAGCGCTGGGCGCCGCGATCGGCACCTTGCTCGTCGGGGTTTTCTTCAGCATCAGCGTGGTGGCGGTGTCCTATGCCGCTCGGGTCTCCCCCCAGATGATGGCGATCGCGGCGATGGTCAGCTACCTCGTCAAGGTCGTCGCCATCATGGTGGTGCTGGCCTCGTTCCGCGACACCACGGTCTGGAACACCCAGGCGTTCGCCTGGACGGTCGTGGTCTGCACCCTTGTCTGGACCGGCTTCGAAGTACGTGCCTTCATGAAGACCAAGATCCTCTATGTCGACCCCGAAGCCGGGGTCCCGGGGAAGGGCGATTCATGACGGCAGGTAAAACGGGCGGGGTCCGATATGACTAGTCCGCTACTTGCCTGCTATCGTCAAGGCCGCGATGAGCGCACACGAACGCCGACCCGAAAAGGACGGTCGCGACTTCGCCGATGCCATGTGGTCAGTCCCGAGCTACTTGATCGCCGGGATGGCCATCTACGGAGGCGCCGGCTGGTTGCTGGACCGGTGGTTGGACATGTCCGCGTTCTTCCCCATAGGCATCGTCCTGGGGCTGGTGCTCGGTGGCTACCTGGCATACCGGAAGTTCGGTCGCTAGCCCATACGGCAGTAGATCGCTTCGCTGAGGAAAACCCTTGTGATCCACACTACGACGTTGAAGGGAACGCCGCGTGATTGCGCTGACGGTCCTCGCTCCTCCTGAAGACCAGTTCCGGGCCCCAACGCCTGACGAGCTGTTCAACTCCTTTACCCCGATCATCCCCGGGGTCGACTGGTTCACCAAGCCGGTTCTCCTCGCCATCCTCAGCGCGGTCCTGGTGATCGGCTTCTGCTGGGCCGCCTTCGCCAACCCCAAGATCGTCCCAAGGGGTGTGCAGAACATCGCCGAGTACGGCTACATGTTCGTCCGCGACCAGGTCGCCCGGCCCTTCCTGGGCAAGGACGCCGACCGGTGGATGGGCCTGCTGCTGACGCTGTTCTTCCTGGTCTTCATCTGGAACATCATGGGCGTCATCCCGATTCTCCAGTTCCCGGTGGCCTCGCACATCGCCTTCCCGATCGTCCTCGCGGGCTCGATCTACGTGCTCAAGGTCTACCTGGGCATGAAGCACCAGGGCCCGATCGGCTACTTCAAGAACCTGATGTTCCCGCCGGGACTGCCCAAGCCGATCTACCTGCTGCTCTCGCCGATCGAGTTCCTGTCGAACCTGATCATCGCGCCGTTCACGCACGCGGTCCGACTCTTCGCGAACATGTTCGCCGGTCACATGCTGCTGGCGTTCTTCAGCATGGTCGGCTTCTGGTTCCTGTTCGAGAAGCTGACGCCGCTCGGCGCCGGGGTGGGCGTGATCGGCGTGGTCATGACCATCATCTTCACGGCCTTCGAGATGTTCATCCAGTTCCTGCAGGCGTTCCTCTTCGCGATGCTGGCCTCGATGTACATCGGCGGCTCCCTGCACGCAGAGCACTGAGATCCACGTACCGGAATATCCATGACCGGTGAGACTCCGCTTCACCGGCCGTCCAGTAAAGGAATACAGCAATGAGCGTTCTCGCTGAGGTCTCCGGCAACGTCACCGCCATCGGTTACGGTCTCGCCGCCATCGGCCCCGGCATCGGCGTCGGCATCATCTTCGGTCAGGGCGTGCAGGCCATCGCGCGTCAGCCCGAGGCTTACGGCCTGATTCGCCAGAACATGCTCCTCGGCTTCGTTCTCACCGAGGCCCTCGCCCTGCTCGGTCTGGTCGCGCCGTTCATCTTCGCGAACATCTAAGGCCAGAAGAAACCCCTGACGAAAGGCTGCAACCATGACTAAGGCAGCTACGCTCCTCGCGGCGGAGGAGGGCGCTAACCCGCTCATTCCGCACACTTTCGAGCTCGTCGTCGGCATCTTCTCGTTCCTCGTCGTCCTCGTCGTCGTCGGCAAGATCCTGGTCCCGCGTATCCAGAAGACGCTGGGCGAGCGGACCGACGCCATCGAGGGTGGCATCAAGAGAGCCGAGGAGGCCCAGGCCGAGGCGCAGGCCCTGCAGCAGCAGTACCGCGACCGGCTGGCCGAGGCCAGGCACGAGGCGGCCCGGCTGCGCGAGGAAGCTCGCGAGCAGGCCGCGCAGATCAAGGCCGAGCTCCGCGAGGAGGCGCAGGCCGAGGCCCGCCGTCTCGTCGAGGCCGCGCACGCGCAGATCGAGGCGGACCGCCAGGCGGCCTTCGCCCAGCTCCGCACCGAGATCGGCCGTCTGTCGACCGACCTGGCCGGCCGCATCGTCGGCGAGTCCCTCGAGGACGAGGTCCGGCAGAGCCGCATCGTCGACCGGTTCCTCGACGAGCTCGAGTCCACGCCGCAGGCGGTGCGCTAATGCGAGGTCTGAGCAGGACGTCGCTGGCAGAGGTCGAAGAGCGGTTCAACGCGGTCGCCGGCAGTGCCGACCTCGGGACGCTCTCCGACGAGCTGTTCGCGATCGCGGATCTGCTCGACCGCGAACACGGCCTGCGCCGGGCGCTGTCCGACCCGGCCAGGCCCGGCGAGCAGAAGGCGGCCACCGTGCGCGCGCTGCTCGCGGGCAAGGTCAGCGAGGCCGCGATCGCCACGACCGAGGCCGCGGTCTCGGTCCGGTGGTCGCGGGCCGGTGACCTGGCCGACGCGATCGAGCGGCTCGGCGTCGTCGCCGCGGCCGCGGAGGCGGAGAGCCAGTCCAGGCTCGACGACGTGGAGGACGAGCTCTTCCGCTTCGGCCGCATCGTCGCCGCCAACCCCGACCTGCGTCGCGCGCTCGCCGACCAGGCCGCGCCGGAGGCGGGCAAGGTGCAGCTGCTCGGCGACCTGATCGGCAGGAAGGTCGCTCCGACCAGCCTGCGCCTGCTCAAGCAGGTTGCGGTGCATCCGCGTGGGCGTAGCCTGGAGTCGGGCCTGGAGGAGTTCATCCAGCTCGTGGCCCAGCAGCGCCAGCGCCTCGTGGCGGTGGTACGTAGCGCGGTCGAGCTGACCGAGGCGCAGAAGCAGCGCCTCACGGCGTGGTTGAGCGCCTCCTACGGCCGTGACGTGCACCTGAACGTCGAGGTGGACAAGCGAGTGCTCGGTGGGTTCTCGGTCCGCATCGGCGACGAGATCATCGACACCACCATTGTGGGACGAATCGAAGAAGTCCGCCGCCGGTTGGCCGGCTAGGCGAATAGGGAGACAGAGTAGAGATGGCGGAGCTTACGATCCGGCCGGACGAGATCCGGGACGCGCTTGAGCGCTTCGTCCAGGCGTACGAACCGGAAGGCGCCGCGCGCGAGGAGATCGGGACCGTCGTCGACGCCGGCGACGGCATTGCCCATGTCTCCGGCCTTCCCTCGGCGATGGCGAACGAACTGCTCGAGTTCGAGGACGGCACGCGCGGCCTGGCGCTTAACCTCGACACCCGCGAGATCGGTGTCGTTATCCTGGGCGACTTCAGCAAGATCGAGGAAGGCCAGACGGTCCGCCGGACGGGCGAGGTCCTGTCCGTGCCCGTCGGCGACAACTTCCTCGGCCGCGTGGTCGACCCCCTGGGCATCCCGCTCGACGGCAAGGGCGCCATCGAGGCCGAGGCCGTTCGCGCCCTCGAGCTTCAGGCCCCCACCGTCGTCCAGCGGCAGCCCGTGAAGGAGTCGCTGGCGACCGGCATCAAGGCGATCGACGCCATGACCGCGATCGGCCGTGGTCAGCGCCAGCTGATCATCGGTGACCGTGGCACCGGCAAGACCGCGATCGCCGTCGACACCATCCTCAACCAGCGCGAAAACTGGGCCTCCGGTGACCCCACCAAGCAGGTCCGCTGCGTCTACGTCGCGGTCGGCCAGAAGGGCTCGACCATCGCGCAGGTGCGCGCCCGGCTGGAGGAGGCCGGCGCGATGGAGTACACCACCATCGTCGCCGCTCCCGCCTCCGACCCCGCTGGTTACAAGTACATCGCGCCCTACGCCGGCTCGGCGATCGGTCAGCACTGGATGTACCAGGGCAAGCACGTCCTGATCGTCTTCGACGACCTGACCAAGCAGGCGGACGCGTACCGCGCCGTCTCCCTGCTGCTGCGCCGTCCGCCGGGCCGTGAGGCCTTCCCCGGCGACGTCTTCTACCTCCACTCCCGTCTGCTGGAGCGCTGCGCCAAGCTCTCCGACGACATGGGTGCCGGCTCCATGACCGGCCTGCCGGTCATCGAGACCAAGGGCAACGACGTCTCGGCGTTCATCCCGACCAACGTCATCTCCATCACCGACGGCCAGGTCTTCCTCGAGACCGACCTGTTCAACGCCGGTGTGCGGCCCGCCATCAACGTCGGCGTCTCGGTCTCCCGAGTCGGCGGCTCCGCGCAGGCCAAGGCCATGCGCAAGGTCGCGGGCACGCTGCGTCTGTCGCTGTCGCAGTACCGTGACCTGGAGGCCTTCGCGGCCTTCGCCTCCGACCTGGACGCCGCGTCCAAGGCTCAGCTGGAGCGCGGTCAGCGGCTGGTCGAGCTGCTCAAGCAGCCCCAGTACAGCCCGTTCTCGCTGGAGCGCGAGGTGGCCTCGATCTGGGCGGGCACCACGGGCGAGCTGGACGACGTGCCGATCGAGGACGTCCGTCGCTTCGAGTCGGAGTTCCTGGACTTCATCCAGGCCTCGCACAAGGGGATCTTCGACACCATCCGTGAGACCAGGGACCTGTCCGACGACACGGTGACCGCTCTGAAGGACGCTGTCACGGACTTCAAGAAGAGCTTCACCACCTCTTCGGGCGAGCTGCTGGTCAAGGACGAGCCGGTGGCGCCGCTGGGCGCCGAAGAGGTCGGCCAGGAGAAGATCAAGAAGGTCGTCCGTCCGGCGGAGAAGAAGTAGGACATGGGTGCCCAGCTAAGGCTGCTGCGGCGGCGGATCAGCTCGGTCAAGTCGACCGCGAAGATCACGCGCGCCCAGGAGCTCATCGCCTCCTCGCGGATCGTGAAGGCGCAGCTGCGGATGCAGGCGGCGCTGCCGTACGAGCGTGAGATCACTCGCGCCGTCACCGGCGTCGTCAGCAACGCGGCCAGCGTCGACCATCCGCTGACCGTGGCGAAGGAGAACCCCACCAAGGCGGGCGTCCTCATCGTCACCAGCGACAGCGGTTTCTGCGGCGGCTTCAACGCCAACGTGCTGCGCGAGGCCGAGGCCCTGCGCGGGCTGCTGGAGACCCGCGGCCTGACCGTGGTCCCGTTCGTCACCGGGCGCAAGGGTGTCACCTGGCACTCCTTCCGCGGCCGCGACATGGGCGGGCAGTGGGTCGGCTTCTCCAGGAACCCGTCCTACGCCGACGCCAAGGGGATCGCGCAGACGCTGATCGACTCGTTCAAGGACGAGAACGGGATCGACGAGATCCACATCGTCTCGACCGAGTTCGTCTCGATGCTGACCCAGAACGTCGTGGTCAAGCGTGTTCTGCCGCTGGAGGTCGAGGAGACCGAGGCGACGGAGACGACCGCGATCCCGCCGTACTTCGAGTTCGAGCCGACCGCTGCCGACGTGCTGGAGTCGCTCCTGCCGCGTTACGTGGAGTCGCGCATCTTCACGGCTCTGCTGCAGTCCGCGGCCTCCGAGGAGGCCGCGCGGCGGCGCGCGATGAAGTCCGCGACAGACAACGCCAACGAGCTGATGCGGGTGCTCACCCAGCAGATGAACCAGGCTCGCCAGGCCGAGATCACCCAGGAAATCAGCGAGATCGTCGGTGGCGCCAACGCGCTCGCTGACGCCGCAGCGGGGAAAGAGTGAAATGACTGCAGAGGCTGTTGAAACTGTAGAGGCCGCGGCGGCCGGCACAGGCCGCGTGGCACGTGTCACCGGCGCCGTCGTCGACGTGGAGTTCCCCGTCGAGGCGATGCCGGAGATCTATAACGCGCTCAAGGTCGAGGTGACCCTCGGCGAGGACACCAAGACCCTGACCCTGGAGGTCGCCCAGCACCTGGGTGACAACCTGGTCCGGACCATCTCGATGCAGCCGACCGACGGCCTGGTCCGCGGCCAGGCGGTGCAGGACACCGGCGCCCCGATCTCGGTGCCGGTCGGCGACGTCGTCAAGGGCCACGTGTGGAACGCGCTGGGCGAGACGCTCGACGTGCCGACCGCGTCGCTCAAGATCGAGGAGCGGTGGGGCATCCACCGTCCGTCGCCGCCGTTCGACCAGCTCGAGTCCCGTACCGAGCTGCTCGTCACGGGCATCAAGGTCATCGACCTGCTCACCCCGTACGTGCAGGGTGGGAAGATCGGTCTGTTCGGCGGCGCCGGCGTGGGCAAGACCGTTCTGATCCAGGAGATGATCCGCCGCGTCGCCCGTAACTTCGGTGGCACCTCGTGCTTCGCCGGTGTCGGCGAGCGCACCCGTGAGGGCAACGACCTCTGGCTGGAGATGGAGGAGGCGGACGTCCTCAAGGACACCGCGCTCGTCTTCGGTCAGATGGACGAGCCGCCGGGCACCCGTCTGCGGGTCGCCCTGTCGGCGCTGACCATGGCGGAGTACTTCCGCGACGTGCAGAAGCAGGACGTGTTGCTCTTCATCGACAACATCTTCCGCTTCACGCAGGCCGGTTCGGAGGTCTCCACGCTGCTCGGCCGTATGCCGTCCGCCGTGGGTTACCAGCCCACGCTGGCCGACGAGATGGGTGTGCTCCAGGAGCGCATCACCTCGACGCGCGGTCACTCGATCACCTCCATGCAGGCGATCTACGTGCCCGCGGACGACATCACCGACCCGGCCCCGCACAACGCGTTCGCGCACCTCGACGCGCAGACCGTTCTCTCGCGGCCGATCTCGGAGAAGGGTATCTACCCCGCGGTGGACCCGCTCGACTCCACCTCCCGGATCCTCGACCCGCAGATCGTGGGCGAGGAGCACTACCGGGTGGCCCAGGAGACCAAGCGGATCCTGCAGAAGTACCGCGAGCTCCAGGACATCATCGCGATCCTCGGTATCGACGAGTTGTCCGAGGAGGACAAGGTCACCGTCCAGCGGGCCCGCCGCATCGAGCGCTTCCTGTCGCACCCGATGTACGCGGCCGAGGCCTTCACCGGCCAGCCGGGCGAGACCGTTCCGCTGGACGAGACCATCGCCTCCTTCAAGGGCCTGTGCGCGGGTGAGTACGACCACCTGCCCGAGCAGGCGTTCTTCATGGTCGGTGGCATCGAGCAGGCCGTGGCCAAGGCCAAGGAACTCGAGCGTAGTTAATCGCCCTGCAGCGGGTCGTCTTCGGCGGCCCGCTGCACCTACGGTGGTGCTTTGGGGTAGGAACGGGGCACCACCACCAGATCGGAAAGGAACCTACACAAGTGGCGAAGCTACGCGTAGGGGTTGTCTCACCCGAGCGTGAGATCTGGTCGGGCGAGGCCGACATGGTGATTGCCAAGACCGTGGACGGCGAGATCGGTATTATGCCGCAACACGCACCTGTGCTCGGCGTCCTCGTCGAGGGCGGCGTGCTTCGCGTGAAGCGGGAGGGCGAAGGCGACCTCGTGGCGGCCGTGCACGGCGGTTTCATCTCCGTGGCCGACGACGAGGTGTCGGTGCTCGCCGAGGTGGCCGAGCTCGGTTCCGAGGTCGACGTCGCGGCTGCCCGTGACGCTCTCGATCGGGCTCAGGCCTCGATCGAGGCCGACCAGGAAGACGCCGACGCGGCGATCGAGGCCAAGCGTGCCAGGGCCCGGCTCCGCGCGGCAGGCGAAGAGGTTTAACAGATCAGGCTTTTGGGGGCGGCATGGCTACGACGGTTCTGATTCTCGTATTGTTTGCCGCCCTCATCGTCCTGCGCGGGGTCACACTGGCCCGTTCCAGGGGAAGTGTGCCCTGTCGTCTGCGGGAGGGTGACCGGGGCTGGCAGAGCGGGGTAGCCCGCTACGCCGACGGGGAGCTCCACTGGATCCCGCTCCTGGGTGTGCGACTGAGGCCGCGCCACGCTATCGCGAGGCGCGGCCTCGTCGTTTCCGCCCGTCGCGAGATCGACGGCGGCCTTTACGCGGTCGACTGCGGCGGCACCACCCGCGGGATCTCGCTCGCGATGAGCGCCGACGCGATGACGGGCTTCCTCGCGTGGCTGGAGTCCGCGCCGCCCAGCGCCTACCTGGACGTCGCCTAGCCCGATCGAGGGCCGGCCGCGCGTCTCAGCGGGTGCCGCCGGGCTTCCAGAGGATCTCCTCGCCCGCGTGGGCGACCCGGCAGGCGATGAAGAGCAGGTCCGACAGGCGGTTGAGGTATTTCGCGGTCAGCGCGTTCATGTCGTCGTGCGCCTGCAGGGCCGCCCACGTCGACCGCTCGGCCCTGCGGACGGTGACCCTGGCCACGTGGAGCGCGGCCGTCGCGGGGTCGCCGCCGGGCAGCACGAAGCTGCGCAGGGGCTTGAGATCGGCGTTGAACCGGTCGCACTGCTCTTCCAGCCAGTCGATGTACGACTGCTCCACCCGCAGCGGCGGGAACTCCGGATTCTCCACCACCGGCGTGGCCAGGTCCGCCCCCACGTCGAACAGCTCGTTCTGGATGCGGGCGAGCGCCTCGACGAGGTCCGCGGGCAGTGTGCGGAACGAGAGCGCGAGCCCCAGGTGGGCGTTGGCCTCCTCCACGTCGGCGTAGGCGGCCAGCCGCGGATCGGTCTTGGACGCCCGGCTCATGTCGCTCAGCGAGGTGGTGCCGTCGTCGCCGGCCCGGGTGTAGATCCGGGAGAGAACGACAGGTTTGTCCTTGTCGGCGCGCGTCATGGCTTCAGATTAATGACAAATGTCATCCGGAAGGGACGCGGGATCCATGTCGGGCCGGTGATTTACACGACTAGCAGGGCGAACGCCTCCAAAGCCACTATTTACCCATGACGAAGGAGATGACCTGATGCTCGAGATCAGCGAGCTGCGCAAGCGCTTCGCGGGCGGCCCCGAGTCCCCCGGCGGGAAGGTCGCACTGGACGGCATCAGCTTCACCGTACGGCCTGGCGAGATGTTCGGCTTCGTGGGCGCGAACGGCGCCGGCAAGACGACGACAATGCGCATCGTGATGGGCGTGCTCCAGGCCGACTCGGGCTCGGTGAGCTGGCAGGGCAGGCCGCTCGGCTACGACGACCGGCGGCGCTTCGGCTACATGCCGGAGGAGCGGGGGCTGTACCAGAAGATGCGGGTCGCCGAGCAGATCGAGTATTTCGGCCGTCTGCACGGTCTGAGCGCGCCGGCCGCGAAGCAGGCCACCGACGACCTGCTGGAGCGGCTCGGGCTCACCGAGCGCAGAGGCGACGCGGTGCAGGCGCTCTCGCTGGGCAACCAGCAGCGCGTGCAGCTCGCGGTGGCGCTGGTGCACGACCCCGAGGTGCTGGTGCTGGACGAGCCGTTCTCGGGGCTGGACCCGATCGCGGTGGACGCGCTGGCCACGGCGCTGCAGGAGCGCTGCCGGGGCGGCGTGCCGGTGATCTTCTCCAGCCACCAGCTGGAGCTCGTCGAGCGGCTGTGCGACTCGGTGGGCATCGTCTCGGCCGGCCGCATGGTGGCCACCGGCACGGTGTCCGACCTGCGGGCGGCCGAGGGCGACACGCTGCGCGTGGTCGTCCGCGACCCGTCCCCCGGCTGGGCGGACGGCCTGCCGGGCACGGTCACCGTGAACGGCGACCGGCACGTCCTGCAGACCGCGGACGGCGACGACCAGGAGATCCTGCGCCGCGCGATGAAGGCGGGGCACGTCGAGCACTTCGGGGTCGAGCAGCCGACCCTCACCGAGATCTTCAAGGAGGCCGTGGCGTGAACGGACTGATGCTGGTCGCCCGGCGGGAGATCACCACGCAGGTGCGGACCAAGGCGTTCGCGATCGGCCTGCTCATCACGGCCGTGCTGGTGGCGGCGGTGACCTTCGCACCCAAGATCCTCGGCGGGCCGGACGAGTACACGCTCGGCACCGTCAACTCCCAGCAGCTCCCGCTGAAGGCCGCCGCGCCGGACGCGCAGATCGAGTGGCGCAGCTTCCCCGACGAGGCCGCCGCCAAGAAGGCCGTGCTCGACGGGGACGTGGACGCGGTGCTGGTCGACGGCACCCGCGTGCTCACGGACGGCGAGATCGACAGCCAGCTCGGCGTGCTCCTGCAGAGCGTCAACCGCGAGGTGAAGCTGGGCGCCGCGGGCATGTCGATCCCGCCGCTGAAGATGGAGTCCGTCGGCGCCGACACCCGCTACGAGTCCGCCCGCGCCGGGATCGCCGTGGTTCTCGTCCTCGTGCTCTTCATGCTGCTCATGGGTCAGGTCATGATGGTGGCCATGGGCGTGGTGGAGGAGAAGGGCAGCAGGATCGTGGAGATCCTGCTCTCCACGATCCGGCCGTGGCAGCTGCTCGGCGGCAAGATCATCGGCCTGGGCGTGCTCGGCCTGATCAACCTGGTCACGATCCTGGCCGTCGGCCTGGTCGCGTCCGCGGCCTCCGGGATCGCCTCCGACTTCCCGCCCGGGCTCCCGGGGCTGGTGGTGGGCGTGCTGGTGTGGTTCGTGCTCGGGTACGCCTTCTTCGCCACGCTGGCGGCCGCCCTCGCCTCGCTGGTCTCGCGCCAGGAGGAGGTGAGCAGCGTGATGACGCCGCTGACCATGCTCATCATGGTCACGTACTTCGTGGCCTTCTACGCCACCAACGACCCGACGGGCACGCTGGCCACGGTCCTGTCGTACATACCGCCGTTCTCCGCCATGATCATGCCGGTGCGGATGGCGGCGACCGAGGTGCCGATGTGGCAGGTCGCGCTGTCGATGGGGGCCATGGCGCTGGCCGTGCTCGCGGTTCTGGGCTTCGGCGCCAAGATCTACGAGCGGGCCGTGCTCCGGACGGGGGCCCGGCTCAGGCTCGCCGACGTGCTGCGCGCGGGCTAGATGGACGCGATCAAGCGGGCGCGGCGCCTCACCTGGAAAGTGCTCCTCTCGAACTTCGTCGCGGTGTGGCTGCTGGTCATCCTGACCTCGGTGGTCGCCTTCGGGGAGGGGAGACTCCAGTGGTGGCGTGCCGTGCCCGCCGTGATCGCCCTGATCTGTTTCAGCTGGTTCTGCCCGCGCATCATCAGCGCGGCGCTGGACCGCCGCTACCCCGTCCGGGAGGTGGGGCTGGCGGGGGGCTTCGCGGTGGTCGCGGCGGCGCTGGGCGGGGGCGAGCCGTTCGGCTGGGGCTTCGTGCTCGTCTGCTGGCTGGGCCTGGCCACGCTCCAGGTCCCCAGGCGCACGGTCTACCTGCTGGCCGCCGGCACGTGGGCGGTGGGCGTCGGGATCGGCGTTTCGGCCGTGGCACTGGGGGCGGCCATCATGGGCACGGGCCTGAGCGTCGGTCAGGCGCTGGTCTTCTACATGGTCATGTACGCCGTCTGGTGCGCGATCATGCCGCCGTCCAACCGGATGTGGATGTGGATCTGGTCGCTCGCCGTACAGGCTCATGAGGGCCGCGAGGCGCACACGCGGCTGGCGCTGGCCGAGGAGCGGCTGCGCTTCGCCAGGGACCTGCACGACCTGGTCGGCCACCAGCTGTCCGCCATCGCCGTCAAGACCGAGCTGGCCGTACGGCTGTCGGACGTGGACGCCGACGGGGCCAAGGCCGAGATGACCGAGGTCAACGCGCTGACCAGGAAGGCGCTCAGGGAGCTGCGGCAGGCCGTGCGCGGCTACCGCGAGCTTGACTTGGCCGCCGAGCTGAATAGCGTGAAAAGCGTGCTCGAAGCGGCCGGGGTCCGCTGCGAGGTGCACCTGCCCTACCGGGAGCTGCCCGATGGAGTGGCGCCGGTGTTCGCGTACGCGGTCCGCGAGGCGGTGACCAACGTGCTCAAGCACAGCACCGCGACGTTCTGCGACATCTCGATCCGCTTCACGGCGCAGGAGGCGGAGCTGAGCGTCCGCAACGACGGGGTGCGGCGGCGGCGGGCCGCCGACCTCGGGAGCGGGCTGACGGGCATGGGGGAGCGCCTGGCCGCCGTGGGCGGGAAGCTGAGCGCCCATCCGACGGAAGACGGAGAGTTCATCCTGAACGCGGTCGTGTCACTTCCGCTGGGTGGGTAGGGGAGAGAACACGGGTTCACCTCTCTGAACGCTCCGCGTGCGGAGGTGACTACACCGTGTTGATTGAGGAGGTGGCATGCGCGTCCGGGGCAATCCGAGTGCCCAGGTGGTGCGGATCGGCGCCAGACTCGACGCCGGCACGTCGGCCGGTGTGCGGGAGCGCCTGCACGAGGCTCTCGATTCCGGTGAAGGCGACCTGATCCTGGATCTCTCCCGGCTGGAGATGATCGACGCGACCGGCCTCGGAGTGCTGGTGGGCTCGCATCGGCGCGCGCTCAGCGTGCAGCGCCGCCTCGTTCTTCGGGGGGTGCCCCCGCGGATCATGCGGATACTCGCGGTGACCCGGCTGAATCGGGTGCTGCACATGGAGGTTCCGGCGGCCGCGGTGGCCTGATGTGACATATCGGGAGCGGGCAACGATCAGCCGTTGCCCGCCCTTTTATTGTGTGCCA
The DNA here is from genome assembly GCF_040680035.1 of Nonomuraea sp. NPDC052116. Classification (NCBI taxonomy): domain Bacteria; kingdom Bacillati; phylum Actinomycetota; class Actinomycetes; order Streptosporangiales; family Streptosporangiaceae; genus Nonomuraea; species Nonomuraea sp. NPDC052116. The sequence goes on from NZ_JBFAWA010000006.1 coordinate 450,124, forward strand.
CAAAATGGTGATTCCGGGCCGTCCATTATGAATGGCCGGCGAATGGTCACGGCGTGCCGAGGCTGCGGATGAAGATGTGCACGGCAACGCCGGCGAGTTCGTCGATCGGCGGTTGCTCGTCCGAGTGCAGCCACTCGATGAGTAACTCTTGTAGCGCTCCAATTACTCCGAGTGCCACCAGCCGCCGATTCAGCCCCGCGGCCTGGGGGAAATCGGCCGACGCCTCCTCGACCAGGCGCGCGAACGCGTCCACCGCGCGTTGACGGGACAGTGTCAGGACATCTCCTGATCGGCGAACCTCAACATGCATGATGCGGGCCCGCCGCCAGTCCGCCGTGGTGAACTCGATATAGGCGCGAATCCCCGCCTTGACTCGATCGTCAAGTGTCTTCGGCGCCTCCTGGACCGCTTTGGCCACCACGGCCAGGCTTTCTTCCACGCAGCGCTCGTGCAGCGCCTGGAGGAGTTCCTCGCGTCCACCGAAACATTCGTAGAAGGCACGGTTGGAGATCCGCGCCTCCGAGCACAGCCTTTCGATGGTCGTCGCCGTGAACCCCGGCTTCGCGTATAGCGTGTAGGCGGCCGTCATCAGCCGCTCCCGTCTGTCTGCCAGCCTTTGCTCAGCTGACATTCCCCGGTAAGACCGGTTCACATTCCACCCGTCCAACATGATCGTGGCCCCCAGAGCACACAATTATGGACGGATGATCCGTTTTGGGAAAGGGTAAGAAGATTATCTTTTACGTCGCCCATGCAAGAAGGTCACGAGCCTGATCAGCCGCTCAAGCTCGGAGGGCCCTCGGGTGAACGAGGTCAGGTTCATCCCCGGCATCGCGAAGCGCTGGCGGGAGATCGCTTTGGGCCTGGCGAACTCGCGTAGACCGTCGGCCCCGTGGATCCGTCCGAACCCCGAGTCTCCCACTCCGCCGAAGGGCAGCGCAGGCACTCCCGCGAATGAGATGACCGAATTGATGGCGGTCATCCCGGTACGCATCCTGCGGGCCAGCTCCATCGCCCTGCGCGCGTTCCCGGAGAAAACCGTCCCGCCCAGGCCGTACGCGGAGGCGTTGGCCAGCTCCAGGGCCTCCTGGGCGTCGCGGGTGCGGCGGACGGTGATCGTCGGGCCGAACGTCTCCTCGCGCACCGCGGGGGAGTCCTCCGGAACGTCCTCGACGATCACGGGCTCCACGTAGGGAGCGCGGACGGAGTCGGGGCCACCGGTCACGATTTTTCCGGACTTGGTGGCGTCGTCGATGTGGCGGCGGATGATGTCCACCTGGCCCGGCATCGTGATCGGGCCGTAGTCCTCGGCGGCCCTGACCTTTGTCGCCCGGTCGGACAGCTCGCGCATGAAACCTTCATAGACGGCGTCGACGACGTAGACGCGTTCGACGCCCACGCAGGTCTGGCCGGCGTTGGACATCGCGCCCCACAGGCAGGCGTCGGCGGCCCTGGCGAGGTCGGCGTCGGCGTCCACGATGAACGCGTCCTTGCCGCCGCACTCGGCCACGATGGGCGTCAGGTTCTCGGCGCAGGCCGCCATGACCCGCTTGGCGGTGGCGGTCGAGCCGGTGAACGCCACCTTCCCGACCCTCGGATCGGCGGCCAGCGCGGCCCCGGTCTCGCCCAGCCCGGTCACGGCCTGGAAAACGGGATGCTCGGGCACCGACTCGGCGAACAGCTCGGCCAGTCGCACGCCGATGCCCGGGGTGAGCTCGCTGGGCTTGAACACCACGGCGTTGCCGGCGGCGAGGGCGTAGGCGATGGAGCCCATGGGGGTGAAGACCGGGTAGTTCCACGGGCCGATCACCCCGACCACGCCGAGGGGGAGGTATTCGAGGGTGGCGGCCAGGTTGAGGCCGATCATGCCGGTGCTCACCCGGCGGCGGCCCAGCACCTTGCGGGCGTTGCGGGCGGCCCAGTCGAGGTGGGTGATCGCCAGCACGATCTCCAGCGTCGCGTCGCCCACCGGCTTGCCCGTCTCCTCGTGCACGAGCCCGCTCAGCTCTCTCAGGTGCCGGGTGAGGACGGCCTTGTAGTCGAGCAGCCGCTGCCTGCGCGCGGCATGGCCGAGCCCGGCCCACCAGGCCGCCGCCTCGGCCGCGCGGCCCACGGCCGCGTGCACGGCGTCGGGGCCCTGCCGGGGATGGGTGCCGACGACCTCACCGGTCGCCGGGTTGAGCGAGTCGAACGTGAGCGTCGTCATGACGTCACGATAGTCCGGTAAGCCATCGCTTACTAGAGAGCTCTCCGCGGTGGGGCGGCCCGGCTCGTCCGGCCGCCACACCCGGACGTCCGCGTCGTGCGGATCGCCCTCCAGCCAGGGCTAGCCGTGTTTGCGGAAGGCGCCGGCGACCGGCTCCACGCGCAGGTCCCAGGGCTCGCGCGCGGCGCCCGCCACCGTCAACACGATGAGGCCGAGCACCCCTTGAGAAATTCGAGGTACGGCACTCAACGGGTCACGGACAGCTTGTCAGGGGCTGAGTTCGTTACTAGAACAACGTCGGATTCTCCGGCTCGATGCCGCGCAGCCCGTCGTAGTCGAGGGTGACGCAGTCGATGCCGCGGTCCGTGGCGAGCACGCGCGCCTGCGGCTTGATCTCCTGTGCCGCGAAGACGCCGCGCACGGGCGCCAGCAGCGGGTCGCGGTTGAGCAGCTCCAGATAGCGCGTGAGCTGCTCGACGCCGTCGATCTCCCCCCGCCGCTTGATCTCCACCGCCACGGTCGCCCCCAGGGCGTCCCGGCACAGGATGTCCACCGGCCCGATCGCCGTCATGTACTCGCGCCGGATCAGCGAGTAGCCGTCCCCCAGCGTCGTGATGTGCTCGGCGAGCAGCTCCTGGAGGTGAGCCTCCACGCCGTCCTTGATCAGCCCGGGATCGACGCCCAGCTCGTGGCTGGAGTCGTGGAGGATCTCCTCCATCGTCAGGACCAGCTTCTCGCCGGTCTTGCCGTGGGTGACGGTCCAGGTGCCGTCGTCCTCCTTGAGCTTGCACGGCGGGTTCATCCAGTTGAGCGGCTTGAAGGCGCGGTCGTCGGCGTGAATGCTCACGCTGCCGTCCGCCTTGATCAACACGAGTCGGGGCGCCATGGGGAGGTGCGCCGTGAGTCGTCCGATGTAATCCACGCTGCATCGCGCGATGACCAGCCGCATGACGCCCCACCTTAGCGGCTCTGGAAAACTGGACGCATGGCGTTCGAACGGGTGGGAGTGGTCGGGCTCGGCACGATGGGAGCCGGGATCGCCGAGGTGTTCGCGCGGGCCGGCCTGCGCGTGATCGGGATCGAGGCCGACGCCGAGGCGCTGGCCAGGGGTCGCGGGCATCTCGAGCGCTCCACCGGCAAGGCCGTCGACAAGGGCAAGCTGGCCCCCGAGGAGCGCGACGAGATCCTCGGCCGCATCACGCTGACCACCTCGCGCGAGGACCTGCGGGACGTCGATCTGGTGGTGGAGGCGATCCCCGAGATCCTCGACTACAAGATCGCGCTGTTCAAGGACCTCGACCGGATCTGCGAGCCCGGGACCGTCCTGGCCACCAACTCCTCCTCGCTGTCCGTCACCGCCATCGCCGCCGCCACCGGCCGCCCGGGGCAGGTCGTGGGGATGCACTTCTTCAACCCGGCGCCGGTGATGAAGCTGGTCGAGGTCGTGGGGACGGTGGTGACCGCGCCCGGCCTCGTGGCGGACGTCGCGGCGCTGGCGGGCAGGCTGGGCAAGACGGCCGTGCCGGTGGGCGACCGGGCCGGGTTCGTGGTCAACCGGCTGCTCCTGCCCTACCTCAACCAGGCCGCGGTGCTCATGGAGCTGGGCGTGGCCGGGCGCGACGACATCGACGCCGCGATGAAGCTGGGCGTGGGGCTGCCGATGGGGCCGTTCACGCTGCTCGACCTGATCGGCCTCGACACCGCGTACGGGGTGATGGAGGTGCTGTTCGACGAGACGCGTGACCGGCGGCACGCGCCCGCGCCGCTGCTGCGCGAGCTGGTCACGGCCGGGCTGCTGGGCCGCAAGTCGGGCCGCGGCTTCTACGGCGACCCGCCGCGGGAGGAGCCGGCGAGGACGAGGCTGGGCACGTTCGGCGTGGCCGGGGCCGGCGGCGACGGGCTGGCGGAGCGGCTGCGGGCGGCCGGGTTCAAGGAGTCGGAGGACCCCGACGTCGTGCTGCGGCTGGCCGACCGCCCCGTGGTCGAGCACGCCGTACGTCTCCCCGGCCCCGCCAGGATGGTCGGCGTGCACCTCGTCGGCGACCAGGTGGCCGAGCTCGCCTCCACGGTGCTGACCTCGGAGGAGGCCGCGAGCGCCGCCAGGGACCTGGTGAAGATCGCCGGGCTGACGCCGGTGCCGTGCAAGGACCGGGCGGGGTTCGTGGTCGACGCCCTGCTCTTCCCCTACCTCAACGACGCCGTGCGGATGCACGACTCCGGGTACGCCTCGATCGACGACATCGACGCGGCCATGCGCCTGGGCTGCGGCTATCCCGCCGGGCCGTTCGAGATGCTGGAGTCGCTGGGCCTGGCGAAGGTCCGCGACGGGTTGAGAGCCCTCTACGCCGAATACCGCGAGCCCGCCTTCGCGCCCGCCCCCCTGCTCGACCAGCTCGTCACCGCCGGCGTCAGCCGATTCCCGCGTCCATGAGCCCACGCCGTGCCCGCCGCAGGGAGTCCTCCCGTCCCTTCGGCTTCCCGACCGGGCTGGACAAAGTGGAGGAATGGCCCGACGGCGAGTGGAAGGTACGCATGCTCACCGGCGCCTCCTCGACCAAGGACTACCGATGTCCGGGCTGCGACCAGGAGATCCGTAGCGGCCAGTCGCACCTCGTCGCCTGGCCCAACTGGCCGGGAGGCGACGAGGAGCGCCGTCACTGGCACACCGCCTGCTGGCGCAAGAGACTCGACCGCGGCCCCGGCCGCACCCGTTATTGAAGGGAACCCCCGAAGTGGAGATTCGCGCGGCCACCGTGCTGCCCGCCCGGCGCGAGCCGATCGAGCTGGAGACGGGCGACGGCCTGACCCTGGTCGGCGAGCTGGCGCTGCCCCTCGACCGTCCCCCCGTCGCGACGCTGGTGACGCTGCACCCGCTGCCCACCCACGGCGGGTTCATGGACAGTCACGTCTACAAGAAGGCCGCCAACCGGCTGCCCGCCCTCGCCGACCTGGCCGTGCTGCGCTTCAACACCCGGGGCACGTCCTCCGAGCGCGGCACCTCGGAGGGGACGTTCGACGGGGGAGAGGGCGAGCGGTTCGACGTGGCGGCGGCGCTGGAGTACGCCGAGTACCACGACCTGCCCCAGGTGTGGGTGGTCGGCTGGTCGTTCGGCACGGAGCTGACGCTGAAGTGGGCGCACGACCCGCTGGTGGAGGGCGCGATCCTGCTCTCGCCCCCGCTGCACCGGGCCACCGACCACGACCTGGACGCCTGGGCGCGGTTCGGCCGGCCGCTGACGGTGCTGGTGCCCGAGTTCGACGACTACCTGCGACCCGAGGAGGCCCGCGCGAGGTTCGCGAGAGTGCCGCAGGCCGAAGTCATCGGGGTGGACGGGGCCAAGCACCTGTGGGTGGGGGAGCCGTACGTCCGCATCGTGCTGAACGAGATCGTCAAGCGGGTCAATCCGGCCGCGTCGCCGCTGCCCACGGACGTCTGATGCGCCATGACGGAAATTTCCGGACAAATCAGGTTTATGAAGGAAATTTGAGCAGAATGAGCAAAACTCTAGACCTCTCGTGTTGTCAGAGTGAAAATCCGATCGTCAACCGAAGATCGTGGAGACGCCGGGCGGGTATGCCTTCCCGCGCGTAACCCCTGCTCACCATGGGTGAGGACGTATGCGGGCAGTTCGTGGGTTGGTTGCGGCGGCGTTAGCTATCACGATCTTGGTGGTGCCTGATCCGGTGTCCGCCGTCGCAGAGAAGACAGTGGAACCACCGCAGACCGTCCAACCGCCCGAGGACTCCGCGCTCACCCTCGCCCGCAGCACCGGCAAGCCCGTCGAGGTGGAGACACAGCGCAGCGAGACCCGCCAGGTCTGGGCCAAGCCCGACGGCACGTTCACCCTGGAGCAGTACGTCCGCCCGGTGCGCGTGCGCAAGTCCGGCGGCTGGGTCCCGGTGGACACCACGCTCCGCCTGCGCCCGGACGGCCTGGTCGAGACGGTCGCCACGGCGGCCGACCTGACGTTCTCCGGCGGTGGTTCCGGGTCGCTCGCCCGCATGGCGCGCGGCGCCAAGTCCCTGGAGCTGGGCTGGCAGGGCACCCTGCCCAAGCCCACGCTGAACGGCGACACCGCCACCTACCCCGAGGTCATGCCCGGCGTGGACCTCCAGGTCACCGCGGACGTGGACGGCTTCTCCCACATCCTGGTGGTCAAGTCCCGGGCCGCCGCGGCGGGCCTGACCGAGCTCGCCTACCCCCTCTCGGTCACCGGCCTGTCGGTGAAAACGGACAACGCGGGCAACCTGGAGGCCGTCGACGAGAGCGGAGGGACGATCTTCATCGCGCCCACGCCGAAGATGTGGGATTCCGAGGGCATCACGAGCCCGCAGGCGCTCAAGGAGGGCCGCTCGCCGGAGGCCCGCGAGTCCGCGATGGGCGTGGAACTGGCGGGCAGGCACATGCGTCTGAGGCCGGACAGGAAGATGCTGGCGGATCCGAAGACCAAGTTCCCCGTCTACCTGGACCCGTACTTCTCGGCCTCGCGAGGCTCGTGGACGGCGGTCTGGAGCAACTGGCCCACCTCCAACTACCTCAACTCCAGCGACATCGCCCGGGTCGGCCACATCAGCTCCACCCAGACGAACCGCTCGTTCTTCCAGATGGCCACCGGCGCGACCATCCACGGCAAGCAGATCATCAAGGCGACGCTGCGTACGTACGAGACGTGGTCGTACTCCTGCAGCGCCCGCAAGGTGGAGGCCTGGGGGACCGGCGCGATCAGCAAGAGCACCACCTGGAAGAACCCGCCGGCGAAGACCAGGTTGCTCTCCACGGTGAACGTGGCCAAGGGCTATGGCACGGGGTCCTGCGCGCCCGGCGGTGTGGAGTTCGACGTCACGTCGTGGGCCGCCGACGCCGCCGCCAAGAAGTGGAACACCATGACCATCGGTCTCTACGCCACCAGCGAGACCGACCTGTACGCCTGGAAGAAGTTCAAGAACAACCCGGTCGCCGTCATCGAGTACAACTCGATCCCGACCGACCCGGTGGCCGCGGACGCCTGGTCGGACCCGGGCGGTCCGTGCGTCTCCGGTGACGGGCGGCCGGTCATCAGCACGGCCACCCCCAAGCTGTGGGCCAAGCTCAAGGACACCGACAACTCGGTCAAGGGCCGTTT